>NZ_CP199595.1:0-44464 GCF_052606235.1 Bifidobacterium sp. ESL0820 | reverse complement strand
CCAGGACGCCTGGCGCGATGCTCATGGCTGCGCCCAGGCGCGGCTCCTTGCCGTACTGGTAGCCGAGCCGGCGTGCGGAGTCTCCCCAGAACCCGCCGTTGCCCATGTGCGAGTCGACCGGGCGGTTGATGCTGGCTCGCCGGACGGCGGCCCACCAGGTGCATTGCCTGGGGGCGTACCCGGACGGCCCGCCGTAGTAGGTGAGGCTGATGCCCATGGCTGCGATGTCTACGTGTCTGCCGTCGGCCTGCATTTTCAGCGAGGGTTGCAGCGATCCGGCTGCGCCGCCCTTGCCTGTGCCGCCTTTCGGCGTGTATTTGGGTACCAGGCCCATGATGCGTTTGACGTAGGCCTGGGTCTCCGAGTATGGGGGGATGCCCCCGTATGAGAGCACGGCTCCCATTCCTGCGTTGTATGCGGCGAGGGCCAGCTGCAGGGTGTCGCCCTGGATGCGCCCCGACTTCTTCGCTGATTCGACTTGGGACACCAGGTTGCACATGTAGTGGCCCTGCGTCCATATGGCGTCGTGGGCGTTCCACACATCAGCCTTGCCGTCCCCGTCCCCGTCGAGGCCGACGCTGGCCCAGGTCGCGGGCATGAACTGGGCTATCCCCTGGGCTCCGGCGCCGCTGCCTGCCCTCGGGTTCCATCCGGATTCGGCCTCTATCTGCGCCGCTATGACCGGCGGGGTGATCACCTGGCATATTGCGCCGGCCTTGAGCACATCCTCCCGGTATTCGGCGGGCACGTTGTCCACGCCGCCGCTGTCTTCCTGTGACGAGGCGGCCAGGAGGATGATGAGCAGCGGCAGGAAGACCAGGGACAAGATGATGAATACGACCAGGGCGACGGCCCCGCCCTGTTTGGCCATTCCGCTTCCTACGGGCTTGTCGTCATCCATGCTGCGGGGTCCGGTTCTGGCAGTCTTCCAGATAGGCGATCAGCTCTTCCTTCGCCACCCGCCATTCCTGGCCGAGCTTGAACCCTCTGATCCTTCCCTGGCGCAGCCATATGTAGAGGGTGCTCGCCTTGAGCCCGAGTATGTGCTCCAGATGCTTCATCTGCAGCATGTCAGGGTAGTTTTCCAGGGCTTTTCGGATATTCATGTCACCTCGAGGACGATTCTCTTTGCATTATAATGCAATATTGTGCGTTATTTTGCATTATAATGATAAATGGGCGGAGGGAGGCCAGGGCTTTGCAAAAGAGGAATCCCGGTTTTTCACCTGCGGTGCAGACGGATCCCACAGACGGCGGCCGCCCGTGCGGGGATCGCGGGACTTCCATGCAGCCGGCCCCTGAGATGGGGTCATCGAGATTTGGGGATGCGGCGTCGCCAGAGTTGATGCGGATCCTCATTGGCCAGGTTGGGGCCATCAAGGCCTTGGCTTGACGCAGCGAAGGAATAGGAGAACAAAGAATGCAGATAGCAGTTCCGATCGGCCGGGCTTCGGCCTGGGCCACCGCCAGGGCGGCGGATGCCGTCAGGCAGCTTGCCTCGCAGGCGGACGTGAATCTGGCCGATGTGCCCAACCCCGCCCCCGCGCAGCCGCCGGGGACCAGCGGCATCACCACCGTTATGTCCTGGGTCAAGTGGATCGGCATCATCGTATGCTGCGTCGCTTTGGTTGCGGCTCTTGCCATCAATGGCATCCAGTCCCGTAGGGGCGACGGAGGCCAGGGCATGTCCGATATCGTCAAGATCCTGCTGATAGTGGTGTTTATCAGTGCTTCCTTCGGACTCATAGGCGCGCTCGTATCATGAGACGCCGCCGCAAACCGGCAGCCGTGCTGGCCGTCGCCCTCTTGCTGTGGGCGGCGGCCGGCTGCGGTGTGCGCGCATCCTCCGAGCCGTCGCCGCCGGCCTCGGCTCCTGCGCCCTCCGGAGCGTCCGGTGCTGCTGTGCCGGCCGACAGCGCATGCGGATTGCCTGGGTCCGGGGAGCAGTCCCTGTCCTCGGCTCCGGAAGTCGATGAATGGCATCATGAGTCCACCAGCCTGTGGCCTTGGCCTTCCTCCAAGGAGTACGGCCCGGGAAGAACCACGTCCAAGGGCGTGAGGGAATGCTTCGCCTACAGCCCGCAGGGCGCCGTTTTCGCAGCCGCGAACATCGCCGCCATGTGGAGCGATCCGGCCTTGATGTCCGACAAGTCCGTCGTCCTGGGGTTCTTCGGCCATGGCAGCCAGTACGGCCGGCTGAAGGCCAAGCTGGCAGAGTCAGGCGCCCCGTCCATCAAGTCGATGGAGGGCGTGAGGGCCACGATGGCCGGCGTCCGCCTGCTCGACATGCACGACGGCAAGGCGGTGGTCGATCTGGGCTACGACGGCAGCTCGGAGGGGCACGGGTCGGCCGTCAGCATCGTCTACCGGCTCGTCTGGGACCGTGGCGACTGGAAGCTGCAATGCGAGCAGGATCCTCCGGTCACGGCCACCACGCTGCCCACGCTGAGCGGCTATCTCGACTGGAAGGAAAGTTAGCTTGGACTGGCTGGACAACATAGGCTCCTGGCTGTCGGACCATAATCCCGCCGAGCTCGTATCCGCCGGCATAGGCAAGCTGGTGTCCGGCATCTTCTCGATCATCGCCTCCCTGGTCAATGATGCCGTGGCATCGGTGGTCAAGGATGTGGCGACCATCTGGATGAAGGTGCCCTCTCCCGACCTGTCGGGCGGCGGCGAGAAGGCCGTAGCCCCTTCGGACATGAGCGGGCTGACGACGATCATGTCCTGGGTCAAGTGGGTCGGGTTCGCCGTGGCCGGCATCGCGCTGGTCATGATCCTTGTCCGGTTCGCGGTCCTGGCCGGGCGGGGCGAGACGATACGGTTCACCAGCCGGATCATGCTGGTCCTGTTCGGCACGGTGTTCATCGGGGCCGCCGCCGGCATCGTCGGGGCCGTCGTCGGCCCGGGGCCGGTGCAGGGCGGGGGCACGGCGGCCAAGATCCAGTCCCATCTTTGGGTGTACATGCTGGTCCTGGCCACGGTTTCCGTCATTGTGGGCGTCGTCAAGATGATGTGGCAGGCGGACGCGCGGCCCGGCCAGGACACCCTCAGATCCATTCTGACGCTGGTGGTGGTGGCCGGCGCCGGCACGCCGTTCATCCAGCTGTGCATCACCATGGGGGACAGTTTCAGCGATTGGATTCTGGGCGAGGCCGCCGACGGGGATTTCGGGGCGGCCATGACCAGGACCATGGTTTTCAGCGCCACAATACCGGGAGGGCCGATTCTTGTGCTCATTGTGGGGCTGCTGTGCATGCTGGCGGCGGTGTTCCAGGTGATCGTGATGATTTGCAGGTCGGGGATGCTGGTGGTGCTCACCGGCATGCTCCCGCTTGCCGCCTCCGCCGTGAACACCGAATCGGGCAAGAACTGGGCGAACAAGAACATAGGCTGGCTGGCCGCTTTCCTCCTGTATAAGCCGGTGGCCTCCATCATCTACGCCACCTGTTTCTGGATGGTGGGCGGAGGCGCGTTCGGCGGCGCCGAGAAGGGGTCGCTGGTGAACGTGCTTGTCGGCTTCGCCTTCATGCTCATGTGCCTGCTGGCCCTGCCGGCGCTGATGAAGGCCTGCGTGCCTGCGGTCGGGGCCTTGACGTCCGGGAGCGGCGGAGGCGGCGCTCTGGCTGCTGCGGCGCCGACCGGGGCGATGCTCCTGGCCTCCGGTTCCGGAGGCGGCGGTGGCGGCGCTTCGGGTTCTGGGGCGCCTTCCGGATCATCGTCTGCGGCTGGAGCCGGCGGGGCGTCCGGTGGCGGCGCCGCTGCAGGGGCGGCGTCCGGCGGGGCCGGCCTTGCCGTTGCGGCAGGAGCCAAGGCCGTGGAGAAGGGCAAGCAGGCCATGGACGAGGGCATAGGGGATGCCGGCTCGGGCTCTTCCGCCCCTGATGGGGCGAAACCGGTGTCCGGACCGTCGTCCGACGGCGTTTCGGGCTCCCAGGCGGGCTCGGGGCCTTCCGGGCCTTCCGGGCCTTCCGGGCCTTCCGGTTCTTCGCAGCCTCCGGATGATGCGTCAGGCGGCGGGTACGTTCAGGGGGGCCAGAGCCCTTCCGGCATGGCCGGCTGATCCGCGGGAGGAGAGGATATGAGCGCTGAGGAAACAGAGCCGAAGCCACGCACGTACGGCAACTGGATGAAGCCGGAGGAGAAGGGCATCCTGCCTGGTCTGGGGCCCTTGGGGACCGGCATCATCTTCATGGTCTGCATCGTCCTGGTCCTGCTGGTCATCAAAACCGAATGGATTGCGGCGGCGTGCGTGACCCTTGCCGGCGTGATGCTGCTGTGGCTGGTCACCCATCGTGACCAGCACGGCAAGAGCGCCGCCGACAAGATCATTGTCAGGGTCGGCTGGTGGCGGTCGCGTAGAAAGAAGGAAAACGTGTGGAGAGCGGGAACGTTGGGGTATGGCAGGCCGGGGTCCGTCATGCTCCCCGGGATTCTTGGCCAGGTCGAGCTTGCTGAAGGCACTGATGCGACGGGGGTGCCGTTCGGCGTGCTGTTCTGCCCCAGGCAGGACACCTATACGGTTGTCGTCAATTCCTCCCCTTCGGGCGAGGACCTGGTGGACCGGGACCAGATCGACAGATGGGTGGCCATGTGGGGCGTGTTCAAGGCGGACATGGCCGACGAGCAGGGGTTGCAGCACTTCGGTGTCACCATCGAGACCCGCCCCGAGAACCCGCTGCAGCTCAAGCAGGAGGTCGACCGCCTGCGCGGCCCGCGCGAGGAGGAGGACGAGTTCTCTATGAGCGTGCTGCAGGAGATCGTCAGGACGTATCCGAGGGGGAGCACGGACGTGCAGGCCTACCTGTTCTTCACGTTCTCGGCCGACCGCGGCAAGAGGAAGGGGGTCTCGACCAAAAAGAAGCGGCTGCAGGAGTTCCTGCAGGAGTTCGGCCCGAGGCTGCCGTATCTGGTGCAGAAGGTCCAGGAGACCGGTGCTGGGGCGTGCCACCCCATGTCGGCTCAGGAGCTGTGCCGGTACGTGAGGATCGCCTACGACTCGCAGGCCAAGGATCTGTTTGAAGAGGCTGACGCGCTTGGCCAGGATGTGACGATGGACTGGAGCCAGTGCGGGCCGATGGCGGCCGAGGCGTCCTGGGACTCCTACCGGCATGACGGCGACGTGTCGGTGACCTGGGAGCTGACCCAGGCGCCCAGGGGGGCGGTGCAGTCGAGCATCCTGCGTCGGTTCCTGTCCCCGCAGGCCAACCTTTCCAGCAAGCGGGTGACCTGGCTGTTCCGCCCTGTCCCGCCTGAGAAGACGGGCGATCTGGTGGACAGCGACGTGATTACCGCCCAGTATCAGATGACGCTCAATAAAAGCAAGCCGACGGCGCGGGCGATGCGCAGGATGCGGGCAGCCACGCAGACGGCCGAGGAGGAGGCCAACGGGGCGGGGCTGGAGAACTTCTCGGCCTTCTGCACCGCGACGATGGCCAAGGACGCTGATCTGCATGATGCGACGGCCGCCGTGGAGTCCCTGGCGGCTACGGCGCGTCTCAGGCTTCGCAAGGTGTACGGGTCCCAGGACAGCGCGTTTGCCGCCTGCCTTCCGCTGGGGCTCGATACCAGGAGGTACACGGTCATTCCGGCCGAGGTGTCGGAGAAGCTGTAGGAGCGATGATGAAGAACGAGGAATGGGCCTGGGCCCGGCCGACGTACAGAGGGTTCTACGGACCTGGAGGGGGCCGCAGCACGCTGATCCAGCATCCGCAGGAGTGGAGGGGAAGCACCCTGCAGACCTGCGGCCTGTGGCCGTTCAGCCTGGGAGCGGGCGCGCCGATGGTCGGGGTGCCCATGGGCAGGCATCTGCGGACGGGCGCATCCCTGTGCTGCGACCCCATCAGCTGGTTCACCAGGGCGAAGCTGATAAGCAATCCCAGCGTCTTCGTGCTGGGCAAGCCCGGCCTGGGCAAGAGCACGGTGCTGCGCCGCTGGTGCCTGGGATACAAGTTCATGGGCATCAACACGATGTTCCTGGGGGACGTGAAGGGCGAGCACGACGACATTGTGCGCGCCCTGGGCGGGCAGATCATCAAGATAGGCCCGGGCTACGGTTCCATCAACGTGCTCGACCCCGGAGGGGCCCTGGCGTCCATGGCCCGGCTGAGCGGCGATTCCCGGGATGCGGTGCATACGATCATCCAGACCCGGCGCAACAACATGGTCAAGGCCCTGATCACCATTTCCAGGCAGTCTCCTCCCACCGAGCGCGAGCGGACCATCCTGGAGCGGGCCATCCGCGTGCTTGACGACAAGTTCGGCACGAAGCCGCCGGTCCTGTCCGACCTGCTCCAGGTCATCAGGGAGGCCCCCGAGCCTGTCAGGCAGGTGGCGCTCGACCGGGGCGACGTCACCAGGTACCGGGACATCACCGAGAATCTGGAATCCTCGCTGATCGAGCTGTCCGGCTCGGGGGTGATGGGCGACCTTTTCAGCCATCAGACCAGCGAGCAGCTGGACCCGTCAAGGCCGGTGGACTTCGACATTTCATCCATCAACGAGGCCGACCAGGATGTGAGGGCGGCCGCCCTCATGGCCTGCTGGGACGCCGGGTTCTGCACGGTGGACGTCAGCCATATCCTCTATGAGGCCGGATTGGGCAATCTGCACATATTCTTCCTGGTCCTGGACGAGCTGTGGAGCGCGCTGCGCTCCGGTTCGGGCATGGTCGAGAGGGTAGACCAGACGACCAGGCTCAACCGCCAGTGGGGCATCGGCCAGGCGCTGATCAGCCACACCATGAGCGACCTTATGAGCCTGCCCGCGCCGGAGGACCGGGAGAAGGCCAAGGGGTTCGTGGAGCGCAGCGGCATGGTCCTGTGCGGGGGCCTGCCGAAGAAGGAGATGCCGCTCCTGAACTCGGCCATCACGCTCAGCGACATGGAGGAGAACCTGCTCATGTCGTGGCAGGATCCCGCCTCCTGGGACGCCAAGCAGCACCGGAACACGGAGCCGCCGGGCCGGGGGAAGTTCCTGGTCAAGGTGGGCGGCCAGCCGGGCATCCCGTTCCATCTGGACCTTACGGAGGCCGAGAAGCGTGTCAACGACACCAACAAGCTGTGGCACGGGCAGGAGGCGGGCTCGCATGGCCAGGAACAATAGGCTCAGGCAGCCGTCCGGGTGGAGCCCGGAGACCATCGTGGCGGCCATCATCGTAGGCGTCGTTTCCGTGGTCGTCTTCGGGGCCTATGGAGCATGGTGGCTGGGATGCCTGCTCAGGGACGGCTCCGCGCCATCCGGCCTGGGCGTGATGCAGGTGGTGTCGGGCCTGGCCAAGAAGGAGATCCCCTGGCCGGGCCTGTTCGGCTGGGTGGGCCTTGCGGCGGAGATCCTGGCCGTGGCCCTGGCCGCCTTGGCGGTGTTCCTGGTCTACCGGCGGGCTACGGCCCACTCGTCCAGGGTCGATCATGCGGCCCCTTATCTGGGCCGTGGGCGCGACGTGGACACGATGACCGTGGAGCATGCCGAGGCTTCGGCGCAGCGCCTGCATGTGGACAGCCCCCTGCCCGGCATCAAGGTGGGGGCCTTCCTGCATGGCAAGGGGCACTACTACATGACCTATGAGGACATGATGCTGGTGCTGGCGGGGCCCAGGACGGGCAAGACCACCAGCCTGGCCATCCCGGCCATCATGGACGCCCCGGGCCCTGTGCTGACCACATCCAACAAGAGGGACATCGTGGATGCCGTCAGGGGCCCCAGGTCGAGGAAGGGCCGGGTGTACGTGTTCGACCCGCAGCAGATCGTGCATGAGCGGCAGGACTGGTGGTGGAACCCGCTGTCGTATGTGACCGACGACACCAGGGCGAGGAAGCTCGCCGGCTATTTCAGCTCGTCGGTCACGGATCCGAACGCGAAGAAGGATGCGTATTTCGACTCCACGGCCGAAACGCTGCTCACGGACCTGCTGCTGGCGGCCGCCCTCGACGGGCGGGCCATCACGGACGTGTGGCGGTGGCTGATGAACCCGGTGAACCCGGATCCGCAGGCCATCCTCTCCCGCTGCGGGTACCCGCTGAACGCTGACGAGCTTGAGTCGATCATGAACGCGCCCGACAAGCAGCAGCAGGGCGTGTACGGCTCGGCTATGACGATGGCGCGGGTGCTGACCAACCGGGAGGCCACCAGATGGGTGACCCCGCCCAAGGACCGGCATCTGGACGAGTTCGTGCCCGAGCAGTTCGTCCTCTCCGACCAGACGCTGTGCTCCATGAGCCGTGAGGGCGCCGGCACGGCGGGCGGCTATGTGCTGGCCCTGACTGCGGCGGTGAGCGAGGCTGCCGAGGAGGCGGCCGACCTGCAGGAGGGAGGCCGGCTGGCGAAGCCCATGCTGGGCATCCTGGACGAGGCGGCCAATGTGTGCCGCTGGCGTGAGCTGCCCGACCTGTACAGCCATTTCGGCAGCCGCGGGATCCTGTTCATGACGTTCCTGCAATCCTGGTCCCAGGGCGTGGGGGCCTGGACGTCGGACGGCATGGAGAAGCTGTGGAGCGCATCGAACGTGATCTCCTACCTTGGGGGCATCAGGGAGCCGGATTTCCTTGACCACCTGTCCAAGCTTCTCGGGGAGTACGACTACCGGACACGTCAGGTGTCCTTCCGCAGAAGCGACGTCGACTCGAACGTGTCGGTGAACCGGGACACCATCCTCTCCCTTGACGAGCTTGCCGCCTTGCCGCGAGGCAGGGAGCTGCTGCTGGCGTCAGGCAGCCGGCCGGTGCTCGCCCGGACCGAGCCGTGGATGGCCAGACCTGACGCCGGTCTGGTCCGCAGTTCCATAGGCGAGGCTGAAAGGAGGCGCGCCCATGCCTGAGCATGAGGCGGAGGGATCCCTCAGCGAGGAGCTGGAGGGCATCATCCAGGATCCCGGTCAGCAGCCCGGGGCCGGCGGGGACGCGGGTGGCACGGTGTTCTTCGCCAACGTGTGGGATTTCGTCTACCGCTGGCTCAGGCACATGTACAAGCGGCCGACCGGCCCGAACGTGTCCTTCCGGTGGGATTCGGACTGGTTCCGCTGCCCCGAGGTCGTTTCCAGGCTCACTGAGCTGTGGCGGGTGTGGGAGATGGCCAGGGTCGATACCGGGTCGATGATGGCCATATGGTGGCGTGACTACTGCGACCCGGCGATGGACAGGATCATGAGCCCGGAGGGGCCGTTCCGCACCAGCGACGAGAAGACCGCACCCGGCCAGCCGCTGGGATGCAACCGGCCGCCTGACGGCCAGTTCATCGATGAGAGGACCGGGGGCCCGTTCCGCGTCCCTGACGACGATTCCCTGGCCTGAGCGCCTGATACGTGCAGAAAAAATGGCCAGCCCCATGATGGGGCTGGCCAGTTTTTTGCCTGGGCGCCGGGGGTTACCGGCTCACGCCACGGCTGCGGGTCCGGGTCCGGGTCCTGGCGCGGCGGCGGGAGCGGTTTCTGGAGCGCCCCTGTCCGGATGATTGCCGCTCCTTGCTGGTTTCGACGGCCGTGTTGGCGTCAACGGTGTGCGTGGCTTCGACCCGCAGGGTGTCCTGGACAAGATCCTCGTCCATGCCGGCGTCCTGGAGCCTTTCGGCCGCATCCTCCAGCTCGTCGGCCTCCTCTCCGGCTGCGCCTGCCTGCTCGAGGTCCTTCTCCCGCTCCTCGCGGAGCTCATGCTCCTCTTCGCGGCCTGGGTCCTGGTTCAGCGCGGCGTCCGCCATGTCAGCCTTGTGCAGGCTGTTGGCCTGCTCGTCGAGCGCGGACTGGCGGGAGCCTTCGAGCAGCTTGGCAGCGGAGAGATCCTTCTCGGCGGCCTCCATGGCTCTTTTCAGGCTTGCCTCGTCCGGATACAGGCTCACATCGATGCCGTACCGATCGTTGACCTGCTGGCTTATGGACCTGGCGGCCTGGTCGATCCGTTCGTCCTGCCCTGCGTAGGTGCCGGCCAGGGCGGCGCATCGGCTGATTTCCGCAGCGTTGGCATGGTCTATCCAGCCGTCCTGGAATACGCTTTCCAGTTCGGCCTTCGCCATGGACCGTTCGGCGGTCTGCCTGCTGCGCATCTCCTGCGCCTGGCGGCGGTCGGCGGCCGCGCTGTCCTGGCTTTGCGCCCTGCTCCGGTAGGCTTTCTGCTCGGCGGCCAGCATGGCCGCTGTGCCCATGGCGCGTGCGGGTGTGCCGAGCTCCTGGAATACTTCCTGGTCGCTGGTGGCGTCTTCTGGCTTCATTGTTCGCTCCTCACCGGCCCAGGGCCTGGTCCAGGCTTTGCGTCTGTCGTGTTATCTGCTGCCTGGCTTGCAGCTTCTGGTCGGCGTGCTGCTGGCTGGTCGTGTGCGTCACCTGGACCAGGGCGCTCACCTTGTCCTGCTCCGGCTCCTTGGCGGCTGCCTGCTCGCTCTGCAGCCTGCTCTTGATCTGCTGCACGGGGTCTGGTTCCTTGTCGGCCGGCGTCCAGGCTGATTCGTTCCACCGGCATCGGGGTTCAGAGCTCCCGTGCCCGTGCTGGTACTCGTACTCGATGCCGCCGTCCGGGCTCAGGATGGCGTAGCCTGTGCCGGTGCTGCTTCTGAGCCACCCTTCGGGCAGCTCTTCGATCTGCTCGGCGTCTTCCCACAGGGACCGCCTCCACTGTTCTTTTTCCTCCAGGGCATCATCGATTCCTTGACTGATGGCTTGGTCCACGATGTCGGGGTTGGCGTCGATCGCCTGCTGGGCTGCCGATTCGATTTCCGCAATGGTGAATGGGCGGCCATGGGGCTCCGGCCCGTCCGGGCCGACGTACTTTTCGGCGGCCAGGCCTATCTGGAAGTCGAGCCCGCTTCTCACGCTCTGCGGGGTGGGGTTCTTCTCGTCGTAGTAGAACTCCGCCTCGGCCCCCCTGCGGACTGCTGTTTTCAGGGAGATTTCAAAGTCGTCGCTCTTCATGGCGTACTCGGCCAGGAGGGTGTTCCTCGGGTTGGCTTTGAGGTCGCGCGCCATGTCGTTTTTGATCTCGTCGATACGCTCCCTGCTGCCGGCGACGATCTGCGAGGCGGCCGACCGGATCACCGGGGTCAGGTCCTGGGGCGCGTCGACGGGCACGTACAGCCGGCCGTGTTGGCTCCTCCAGGCGAGCACGTCCTCGATGCCGAGCGTCGCGGCCGTGGAGGCCTCCCTTCTGTAGAGCTCGCTTACGGCTATCTTGCCCAGCTGCTCGTCTATGGCGCTCTGTTCCAGGCCAGGCGTCTCCAGCATGCTTTGCGCTATTTTCGCGCCGGCTTCGCGGGCATGCTTCAGGGTGTCGACACGGAGCTCGATGAAGCTTTCCGCCTGCTCCCTGAGTGCGCCCACGCAGTCGTCGTTGAGCTGGCTGGGCTGCGGCCCGCCGTCCGGCTGCTGTTCCAGGCGGAGCCTGGTGCCTTCCCTTGCCAGCGACTGGGCCAGGCCTCGGATGATCTCTTTTCTTTCCGGGTTGTCCGGCATGCTCAGCATGCTTTGCGCCATGCCTTCCATCATCCCCTGAAGCCTGGGGTCATTCCTCATGGCTGCCCATGTCTGGTCTAAGAGACGCTCTTGGCTCTGATTGTATGTGAGGTTCTTCTGGCTGTCTTCGGCCATGATGTCTTACCTTTCTGTTGTGAGCCCCATGTTTTGGCGAATGGGCTCGTGTCTTGCTCGGTTCAGTGCTCCTTTCCCTGGATGTGTCCGGCCGCCCTGGTCGTCCTCGGGCGGTTCAAGTGCTTGTTGATCTCCTGCTCTACGGCGTCGGCCACGGGCGTCGGCCGGCCGGCCTGGACCAGGGCGGTCACCGGGTCGCGCGGCTGGGCCCGCCTCCTGGCCGGTGCGGGCACGGCGGGCAGGGTGCGGGCCACGGCCATGAGGTTGCCGCGTTCCTGCTCCAGGGTGATTCTGGCCAGGTATGCGTCGTTCCTGGCCTGCATGGCCTGCTGGATGGCGGCGACGGTCTTGAAGAGCTGCCGGTACATGACGGCCTGCATCATCCGGGGGTTGTCGCTGTCGAGGCTGGCCGCGAAGGCGAGGGCGGCGTCCACCATGGTGCTGCGCACCTGGTGCGGTGGGCGTGCGGGCTTGGCGTAGGTCTGGGCGCTGCGCGAGACTTCCCTGGCGGCTTCGGCTATCGGCCCCGGGACCGGTTCGATGGACCTGGACCATGAGGAGAGCGCGCCGGCGGTTTCGTGCGCCACATGCGCCCAGGTCGCCCGGTCTGCCGGGTCCACTGCGCGCAGCCGGTCGTTGAGCCTGGCCATCTCCCGGGCCACCGTCTTCGGCATCGGGGCCTGTTCGCCCTGGCGTGGATGCACGGCTCGGCGGTTGCGCAGGGCGGCGTTCCATTCGTCCGCAGCCTCGGCTGAGGCGGCCAGGCTGTCCGCCCATCCGAGCCGGAGCCTGGGCAGGCGCAGGTCGCGTGCGATGGTGCCGCCGCCGTACCATACCGGGCTCTCGCCCCACACCGGTCGTTCGGCCACGGAGTATCCGGTCACGACCCTTCTGGTCCCCTGGGCGTAGCGTGGGCGGATCAGCACGCCTTGGCTGCGGAGCCGGCGGACGAATTCGGCCTCCGTCCTGCTTCTGGCGGCGGCGGCGCGGATCTGCCTGGCCAGCCGGTGGCGGGGCTGGTCGGCCTGAAGCTGGGCCGCGATCAGCCGCTTGCGCTCCTCCACCGGCAGGCTTCCCCAGCTGATCGAGGGGGACTCGTAGTGCAGTTTGGCTCTTGCCCTGCGGCGGGCCTGCGCTTCACGCTCGCCTGGCTGCCATCCTCTGGTCGCCGCCCTGGTCCTGTCGTTGCCGAGCTCTTCGAGCCCGTGGCTTTTCTCCAGTTCGCGGCAGGCCTGCTGGGCGCGGCGGTAGTCGTTGTGGATCCAGGCCTTGGTCCCGTCGGCGCGTATCAGGTTCACGGCGATGTGGATGTGGTCGTTGCCGTTGCCCTCCTGCCCGCTCAGACCGTGGCGGATGGCGGTCCACATGCAGGGCGCCTTGGTGCCTTCCGCATCGTCGAACCCCATCTTGCGGATGAATTCGTGCGCTATCCGGTTCCATTCGTCGTCGCTCAGGGTGCCGTCCTGCTTGCTGATGGCCAGCGAGCAATGCCAGACATGGCCGCCTTTCATCGGCCTTCCCGATGTGGTCACGGCGGCGTCCAGATGCTCGGCAAGCTGCGCGACCGTAGGACGGTCGAGGCCGGCGTCCATGAACCTCAGCTCCGTCCACTCGTCGCCGGCTACCACATGCTGGTCGGCGTGCTCGTTGTGCCGTCCGGGCCCGGCCAGATAGGTGATCAGGCCCCGCATCCTGCTGCCCCTGGTGATGTTCGGTATCACAGGTTCCGCTCCATCATCGACTGGATCAGGATGTCCGCCTCCGCCATCAGCGGCTTCATTTCCTCCACAAGCCTGAGCAGGGGCTTGTCGAGCACGATCCCCTTGGCGTTGGCCACGCGCGCCACCTGGTTGACGTTCACCCCGATCTTGGCTATCTGCATGGTGAGCCGGACGGCCTTGTCCTTCCAGTCGAGCAGTTCCTCGCGGGTCACGCTCTGCTCTTCGCTTTTCGGGGCCAGAAGCACTTCGCGGGCGTAGCGGGAGATGCTGACTGATCCCGGCTCTTCGCCGCCCCTGCCTCTGCTGGCGTTCCACTCCTGGGCGCGGGCGATCAGCCGGCGCTTCTCGTCGGCGTTCAGACGCAGATGGAAGTCGAGGCCGCGAAGGTCGCGGTTCGGGGTTTCCTCGGCCATGGGCCTCTCCTTTCCTGCCAGCGCAGCGACCCCCGATGCCGTTTCGGGGGACGGGCGCCCTGCGTCCCATTATTGCACGCCTGCGGGCAATCAAGCGAAAATGTGTACACATTTTCTATAGCTTGCTCCGTCGGAGACTCCGTTTCCTCCGGACCCGGCTGCGCCGGGCTGCTGCATCGAGGATGCGGCGGGGCCTGCTGCGTTAGAATTGCCGTGACCGCATTCATCACAAGGGTAAGGAGAATCATGTCTGGTCAATCCGCCACTGATCGGTACATCGAGGGCAAGCGTAAGGAACTGGACAACTTGAGGAAGGACTTCAACGCCCTTTCCAAGGAGGCGGCGGCCGTGGCCGAGCATTCGGCTGCGGCCGGCCGGCTGATCGAGCGGCTGAAGTCCGACCAGCAGATGACCGAGACGCAGATCCAGCGTCTGTTCGGCCTGGACGGCTCCACGCTCAAGAGGTTTCTCAAGGCTTCGGAGGAGGAGCGCAGCCGGTCCTCCGCCGCTGCTGAGCCGGCCCAGGTCCGGCCTGGCATCTGATCCGATACGGCAATAGCCCCCTGCGGCGTGGTCTGTCGCAGGGGGCTATTGCCGTTCCGGGCGGGGCGGCTAAAATGGTGTGTGGCTCTAATGCTGGGGGCCGGGCGTGCCACCGTCCGGCCCTTTTTTGTGGCCCGTTTCAGTCGAGGCTCATGCGTATCGCGACCCCGGACACATCGGGGATGGATTCCCGCTCCCAGTCGTGGATGCCGGCCTGGCTCATGATGCTGGCGATGTCGGTGGCGTGGTAGGCGCCGAATTCATAGACGACGCCGTTGCTGTTGACGGTGCGGGCGATGCGGGCCGGGTCTTCGGCCGTGCGCTGGTCCATCTGCTGGCAGAGGTTGCGCAGGGCCTGCATCTGGTCGGGGTCGTCCGCGTTGACTGTGGAGCTGCGCCGGATGACGCTCACCTTCTGCCAGCCGTGGGCGCCCAGCTGGTCGATGGCCTTGCTGATTTCCACGGTGATGGTGTGCATGGGGTCCCGGTCCTTTCAGATCTGGTATGAGACGCGGCAGAGGAGCACGCACAGCCCTATGAGGGCGATGCTCTGCACCCTGTCGGCGATGAGTGCTCGGGGGGCCGGCCTGCGGAGCAGGTCGGCGTGGGGTCCTGCCCCGTTGGGGGCGCTGCGGACGATTCTGCGTGCGGTTGTCTTGTGGTTCATGTCTTGCTCTTTTCTGGCGGCTGGGTGGCTGTTTGTGGTGTGGGGCGCTGGCACGCCCCGCGTCTGCTTAGAGCAGGTCCTCGATGGCGCAGTCCAGCTCCTGGGTGATTTTCAGGACCGTGCTGATCCGGCAGTGGCTGATGTCGCGGCGGCCGGTCTCCAGGTCGCTGATGACGGTTTCGCTCAGCCCTGACCGGCTGGCCAGCTGTCGTTGGGTCAGGCCTGCGGCGGCGCGTCTGGACGCCAGCCTGCGGCCGGTCCCTGATGGGTTTCTCGTGCTCACGTGGGTTGCCTCCATGTATGATTGGCCATGTCGGCTCCTTGGATGCGGCTGGGTGGCCTTTCCAAATGCCCCGACGGTGGCCGCGCGCTGGCACGCGCGGCCTTTTTTGTTTATCGCATCCAGTCGGGCTGGGCTCCGGCGGGGCCGGTGGCTGCCGGCTGCTGGGGCTGGGCGGGGGCCTGCGTGCCTGGGCGGGGCGTCGTGGGCCAGGGTTCCTGGGGAGCCTGCTGCTGGGGTGCCTGCTGGGCGGCCTGAGCCTGCTGCTGGGGAGCCGGCTGCTGGCTGTAGGCGGGTGCCTGCTTGCGTTCGCGGGCCTGGTCGATGAAGCTCTGCCGCAGAGGGTCGGGGCACAGGCTCCGGCCGTCCACCCGGATGCGGGCGTGGGGCTGCTGGTCGTCGCGGCCTATCCAGGCGTCGGGGTCGTCGTCGAGGTAGCCGGTGCCGACTACGGGATCCCTTTCAACGAGCTTCTGGCTGGCGAGGAGCTGGTGGATGGCCTGGGCGGTGCGGCCCCAGTAGACGACAGTGATGGAGTCGTAGTCGGCGGCCTGCTGGCGGTTGCCCTGGGCGTCCTTCCAGCTGTGCCGGTCGTAGACCCTGATGGACAGCCGGGCCTTCCGGTCGCCGGTGGCTTCGGTGTATCTGATGTCGCTGAGGAAGCCGCTGAAGCTGACCATGGTGCTGATTATCGTAGACATTTTTCTTACCTTTTTCTGTGTTCCGGGCCTTGGCAACCCGGGGGGAACCGTTCCCCTGACCACACTTATAATGGTACCACAATGAGTGTGGTTGTCAAGCCGGAATCGGCGGAATCTCAACGTTTTTTCCAGGGGCAGGGCGCGAGTGTTGACGGCCTGCCGGAAGCGGCCCGGAGGCTCCCCCTCCCCTCCCCGGTGACATGTTTCGGACCAGGCGCATGCGGTGGGCGGTGCGGCCTTGCACGGGCGCGGCGTGTGCTCGGCCTGGGCTTCACCCCGGGGTCCGCGTGCGGATCGGGACGCGGCAGGCGCAGCCCTTGTGGCATGCTGGTGGGCCGCAAGGGCGTAGCCCGGCGTGGACCGGGACGCTCCGGCCCCGGGCCGGCTGTGAGTGGCCCCCTGCGGGGGCCGGGAGCAGTCGGCTTTCGCGGCCCCGGGCCGGGGCTGTCCTGCGGGCTAGGCGTGGGCCTGGTCGAGCAGGGCTGGGCTGATGGTGTAGAGGCTGGCGGCGCATCGGCCTTGGATGCCGTATCGGGCTGTGGGGATGGCGTCCTCGGGGGTGAGCTGGCCGGCGGCGACTAGGGGTGCGATGGCTTGTTCCTGGCTTTCGGGGATCCAGGTCTTGTCGTCGGGGGTGAGGCCGAACCAGCCGGCGAGGTTGACGCTGATGGGCTGGGGTGCGGCCTGGCTGTCGGCGGGGATGGCGAGCAGTGCGGGCGAGCCGTCGGCGTAGCTGTCGAGGGCGAGGGTTCCCGCGCCGGTGGCGATGGGGGTGCCGTCGGGGTTGCGCAGTGTGGTGGTCATGGTGTGTTCCTTTCCGTGTGTGTTGGGGGGCCTGCCGGCCGGATGGCCGGCAGGCGTTGGCGGGTCAGGCTTGTGTGCTCCATGGGCTGGCGGTGCCGGTGACGACGCAGAGGCGCATGAGGCTGCCGAGCCGGCTGTCGGGGTCTTTCTGCAGGGCGGTCAGGGCTCTTTCCAGGGCTGCCGTGTAACGCCCGTCCAGCCAGTACAGGGAGGCTTGGAGGGCGTATGGCTCGGCCTGCTGGTCGGGCTGGGCGTCGGCTATGCGGTCGAGCTGGCTGACGGCCTGGTCTATCCGGCTGGAGGGGATGGGGCGCCCCGGGCCGCTGATGCCGTCGAGGAGCCGCTGGCCCATGGGGCTTGTGGCGTCGGGGTTGGTCAGCCATACGGTGACGTCCTGCTCGGTCAGGCTGGGCATGGCGGTGATGAAGACGATCATGTCGCGCTGGGCGTCGCCTGCGTTGCTGGCCTGGTTGAGCCGTAGGGCCTGGCTGTCGGTCAGGGGTTCGCTGGTGTCGAGGGTGTGCCGCCATGCGGCGAGGGCCTCGGTGGCGCCGCTTATGGTGCTGTCGGTGGTGTTGGTGTTGGTCATGTCTGCTCCTTGCTGTGTGTGGCGGGCACCTCCCGCCTGACAACCTCCACCAGGCACGGGCTGAGCGGAGGGAGCGGCCCCCCGTGTGGACCGGGACTCGGCAGGCCGGAGGCCCGCATGGCATGCTGTTCGTGCCATGCGGGCCGCAGGCCCGGCGAGGATCGGGACGCCCGGGGGCCGTGACCGGAGCGACCCATGCCATGCTGGAGGTGGTCAGGCGGGAGACGTCGACGAGCACTGAGCCCGGGACGGGCGCAGGGCGGCGGGAACCAGCCGGCCGGCCGCAGGCCGGCGTCCGTCTCCTGTGCTCCGCCCGATCATCTGCGGGCGGGGCGGCGGCGAGTGGCCCCCAACAAAGGGGGCCGGGAGCCGTCGCCTGGGGCCGGTTCCGGGCCTGCCGGCCCTTGGCCGGCAGGGGCAGGCTTACCGGATGGCGTCCTCGTCCTCGCCCCAGTAGGGGTAGGGCTGGTAGCCGTAGTCAAGCCCGGCGGCCATCCATATGGTGTTGCTGACGGTGATGGTGCCCTGCTCGCCGGGGATGGGGGTGCCGGGGGTGAGCCAGTCGAGGCGGCCGGTTTGGTCGATGGAGGCGAAACAGCCTTCCGTGCCTTGGCTGAGGTCGGCCCCCTGCTCCCATGCGGCGATGGCGTTGCGGCTGTCGCATTGGTGGGGGCCGTGGCTGTAGCGGCGGCTTATGCCGTTGTGGGCCATGTACCCGTGCCGGCCGTCGCGGCTCCATGCGAACGGGTGCGTGTTGTGCTCGGAGACGGGGCCGTTGGTGGCCAGCCGGAAGTGCATGAGCACGGGCATGCGGGCCAGGGCGGCCCGGTTGCGGATGATGAAGCCCAGGGTCTTGTCGTTGTCCGGATTGCGGTACCTGTGGAGCTTGCGGCCGTCGAACCAGGCGACGCCCGCCCCGTCGGGGTTGGCGTCGCTCATCTGGGCGAGCTGGAGGCTGCTCGGCATGGCGCCGGCCCCGGCGGTGCAGATGACACACATGCTCAGACCACCGCCTTTTCGCGGGCCGATGCGGGCACCGCGTCGGCCCAGGCGGTGCGGCTTGCGGCCTCGATGTCCTCCTCGCTCAGGCCGTTGGGGTGGCGTTGGAACAGCCGCCACATGGTCTTTATCCACTTGATGGCCGGGAGGAGCTGTTCGGCGGTGTCGGCGTTCCACGGGCCGAACGTCCTGAGCTCGATGGTGTCGTCGTGGTCGTCGTTGACGGCCACTTCTTTGCCGTGGTAGTAGTCGGTGTAGCGGCACCACCGGTTCTGCTCGGGGTCAGCGTGCCGCATGTTCAGCCATGCGGCCCGGTTCGCGTCCAGCCCGTCCAGGGCGCACGCCCAATCGGCGGCGTACTGGCCGCTGGCGCGGCTGATGTGGATGTGGCCGCCTGCGTGCTCCTGGCTTTTCAGGGGCCTGATTCCGGCTATCAGGCGGTGGAGCCTTGAGAGGGTCTGCGGGTCGGTGTCCAGCGGCTGGGTCTGGTATTCCCACCCGTCCCGGTCAAGGCTTCCGTCCGCGCACCATCCGGCTATCAGGTCGTTGCGGGTGATGGCTTCGTGGTCGTGCGGGCCGTCGACCTCGATTTCAAGGCCGATGGTCAGGTGCTCGTCGCCGGGGATGTTCTGGTAGGGGTCTTGGTATTCGGGGGCGAGGCTGTCCGTCTCGTGGGCGTAGCAGGCCGGGCACCATTGGCCCTCCGCGTATGGGGGGCAGTCCGCGCAGTCATCGCACAGGGGGTCTGCGCATGACTCGCACCGTGTGGAGCATTGGAGGCAGAAGGTCTCCCCGCATCCGACGCAATGGACGGCGCACAGGCGGCATAGGGGGGTGTGGCACCGGTGGCACCGGCCGACCAGAGGCCGGGTGGGCGACATGCAGTATCCGCAGTGGGTGGCTTCCGGACAGGGTTCGTCGCTTGGGTTGTTGGTGGTGGTCATGTCTGCTCCTTGCTGTGTGTGGCGGGCACCTCCCGCCTGACAACCTCCACCAGGCACGGGCTGAGCGGAGGGAGCGGCCCCCCGTGTGGACCGGGACTCGGCAGGCCGGAGGCCCGCATGGCATGCTGTTCGGCCATGCGGGCCGCAGGCCCGGCGAGGATCGGGACGCCCGGGGGCCGTGACCGGAGCGACCCATGCCATGCTGGAGGTGGTCAGGCGGGAGACGTCGATAAGCACTGAGCCCGGGACGGGCGCAGGGCGGCGGGAACCAGCCGGCCGGCCCATGGCCGGCGTCCGTCTCCTGTGCTCCGCCCGATCATCTGCGGGCGGGGCGGCGGCGAGTGGCCCCCATCAAAGGGGGCCGGGAGCCGTCGCCTGGGGCCGGCCCCGAAGGGATGGGTCAGGCTCCTCTTGGTTGGGTGTGCGCCCCCGGCTGGAGCCTTGCCGGGGGCGCGCAGGGCTTTTAGTCCTGCTCCTGCTCTTGGTCGGGCTCCTCCTGCTCGTCCTTGGGCAGGTAGGCGCCCTCCAGGGCGGCTTTCTCGTCGTCGCTGGGCTTGTATCCGGTCTGGGCGAGGATGCCGTAGTACTGCCGGAGCATGCGCAGGCCGACATGCTCGTCGGTCCAGTCGTAGGGCTTCTGGGTGAGCTGGCCGGCGCTCAGGAGCAGCCAGATGGCGGCCTGTTGGCGGTGCTTGTCGTCGGGGCTGAGCAGGTCGGTGCCTTGCCCCCATACGTCGTCGTAGGCGGGCCCGGGCTTCACGCTCGTGAGGTCGGCTTTGCAGGCCCGGTCGTGCATGAGCGCGTCGGCCAGGATGGTGGCGCTGTTCTTCAGGGGGGTGGCGCGCTTGGTGATGTGCTCGATGTGGTCGAGCACCAGCTTTTCGGTCATCTGCGCGAAGGCGTACAGCTTGGCGTTCCGCTCCCGTTCGTCCCGCTCGGCCTGCTCCCGCTGGGCCTGCCGGAGGGCTTCCTCCTTGTCGGCCTGCTCCTGCTCGCGTTTCCGCTCGTCCAGCTCCTTCGGGGTGTACCGGTGCAGGAGGGCTACGCCGCGGTTCCAGTCGTATTTTCCGTTGTTGATGATGTCGGCGGTGGTCAGGCTCTGCCGCGTGGCTATATCCATCTCGGACATGGCGGCGGCGATGTCATGGCCGGTGCTGATGGTCTCGACCCGGCGGTACCCCTCCGGGCGGTCGTAGAGGTCGTCCATCTCGTCGATGGTGTCCAGCCCGAGGGATTCGACCACGGTGCGGGCCTCCTCCAGCCACTTCTCGTCCTCGATGCTCTTCTCGCACTTGGCCAGCTGGGCCGCCCAGTTGTTGGTGCCGGCGGCCTTCATGAGCTTCTTCTGCAGGTCGGGCCGCCCGTCGAAGCCGGCTATGCGGTCGAGCTGGTCGAAGCTGACCTGCCGGTCGGGCAGAAGGGTCGGGTCGAGGCTGGCGGCCCTGAGCCGCCTGCGCACGGTGGTGCGGCTCCGGCCGGTGGCCTTGGCCATCTGGTCCTCGCTCTCCCCCAGTTCGAGCAGGCGGGCGTACCCCTTGGCCTCCTCGATGGGGGTCAGGCCTGCGCGCTGGGTGTTCTCCACCAGCATGAGCTCGGCCTGCTCCTGCTGGCCGGCCTTGCGCACGATGCAGGGCAGGGTGTCCAGTCCGGCCTTGATGGCGGCGGCGTAGCGCCGGTGGCCCATGATTATCGTGTGGCGGCCCTGCTTGTCGGCGGAGGTGACCACCAGCGGCTGTTGAACCCCCTGGGCGGCGATGGAGGCCGACAGCTCGGTCAGGTCCCCGAGGTCCTTGCGGGGGTTGTCGGGGTTGGGGTTGAGGTTGGCGGCCTTGACCTGCAGGAGGACGGGCTGGCCTTCTGCGGGCATGGCGGCCCCTTGTGTCTTGGTCGCGGTGGGGGTTGCGGTTGCGGTGCTCATGATGTGGCTCCTTGTCTGTCCGGCGGGCCTCTCCCGCCTGACACCGGCATCAGGCCGCCGGGAGGGCGGAGCGCCGTTCCGCGTGCGGATCGGGACCCGGCAGGCCGCAGGGGGCATGGCATGCTTTTCGGCCATGCGGCCCGCAGGCCCGGCGGTGACCGGGACGCTCCGGATGGCGCGCAGCCCGAGCGGTGGCAGGATGATGGGGTCAGGCGAGCAGGTTGCGGCTGTGTCCGTCCGGACACGGCCGCCAGGCTTCCCGCCGGCCGGCCGTAGGCCGGCGTCCGTCTCCCGGCGCCTCTGATCCGCCGGCAGCGGATCCTTCCGGACAGGGGCATACCGGTGGTATAGTTGTAGGCATACCATTGATATAGTCCAGGGAGGGATCATGACCGCTAGAAAACCGATGGAGAGCCGCACGGGAGCCGATTTCAGGATGCTCAGGGACAAGTTGGGGGTCAGCCAGCAGTGGGTGGCCGGCCAGGTGGGCGTGACCAAGCTGACGGTCCTCACCTGGGAGGATCCGCATGAGTTCGCCCTCCCCTCCAGGAAGGCCTGGGATCTGTTGGAGGGCATGTGGCGCCAGGCCGACAAGATGGCCGCCAGGCTGGTCGGCGTCGCCGGCGAGGCCGCGAAGGCGGCCGAGGAGGAGGGCCGCAGCCCGGTCATGCTCCTGCTTCCCTACTGGCGCAACCGGGCGGATTATCTGAGCTCGGGCCGTGACGGGTGCATGGAGGTGGAGAATCTTGCCACCAGGATGGCCCAGGACCGGCTGGCCGTCCTGGGCATGCCCTGCGGGATCACCTATGCGCAGCCCCTGCCCGAGGCATGAAAAAGGGCGCCCCAGGAATTCCGGTCTTCATGGATTCCTGGGGCGCCCTTGCGTCCTTCTGCGCCGGCCGTCAGGCTACTGCCTGCTGCTTGCCCGTGCCCTGAACATACCAGGCGACGGCCTTGCGGATGATGGCGGATTTGTTCGTGCCCTCCTGCTTGGCCAGCTGGCTGGCCTTGTCGTCCAGGTCCTTGGGCACGCGGATCTTCCATGTCTTCCGGGCCGTCTGGGTGGCCTCGGCCCGGCGCAGGCGCATCTGCTCGAATTCCGCATGAAGGTCCCTGAAGAACTGGTCCTCGTCCACCTCGCGGTTCGGGTCCATGTGCCGTACGGAGCCCGGTACGACATCCAGATGCTCCCCGCGTTCGGCCTTGGCAGCCACCTCTTCCATCTGCCGACGCTCTTCCTCCGTCTTCGGCTCGTATTCATATGCCCGCATGATGATCCCCTAGATCCTCGGTTTTATTATTTATATTATCTGCTTGGCAATCTACCGGTCGCGCTTGTGCTGCTCGATCAGATAGCGCCACACGTCGGTGACGGTCATGGCATGGAAGGCGACGAATTCTCCGGGTTCTGCTTCCTTGACCATGACCTCGATGTAGTCCTCTTCGAGCGCCCCGAGATGCCTGGGTCCGACGAACACCACGGCATCCAGCCCATTCCGATCCTGAATCCCCTCCTTGCCTGCATGATGCAGGACAGCATAGGCGATTTCCTGATAGGTCACACCGTGCTTGCCGGCGCTTCTGGTCATCTTGAGCATTCGATATCCTTCCCTCTCCCATCTCCTGTCTATATGGTACCACACTGACGACCCACAGTCAAGGACTACACTCTTTTTTTCTGGCCTTTCCCTGGATCTTCCGGCCGCGGCCCTGCTGTGGTGGTCATCCTCCTCGATGATTCTCCGGCTTCGGATCCTTTAGCGGAAAACCCTGATATGCCCTTTCGCAGCTCCGGCAGCCTGTCCTCGCGCACGCCCGGCCCCGCCTTTCCCTCCCTGCTCCGGCAGGCCCCCGCCTTATGCACGCCCAAAGCTGTCAGGCCGTTATTTGGCAAGCTTCCTAGGGGGCGCGTCTTTTGCGCCCCATAGGATGCGCGGCAGCCGATGATCGACCTGATCCAGGTCGCCGGGGCTCGGGGCGGGAGCCCCGCCGTCACGCCCTGCCCCGCCTTTCATGCCCGACTCTGCCGTACGCCTGGCTCTTTTCCCATGGGCATACACCCCTATGTGTCTTTACTATGAGGGCCATGGCAGGCGAGGATGTGTCTCCGGAGGACAGGGCCAGGGCGGAGCAGGTGGCCGGCAGCGTCATAGGACAGCTGCTGGCGGGCCAGCGGGTGACCCTGATCGATGAGGACTCCCCCAGGGGCCGCTACCTGCATGCCCTGATCGAACAGCGCCGGCAGGAGCATCTGATCGACATAGGCCGGTCCATGGGGCACCTGGCCTGGGTCACCCGCGAGCAGGACCGGCAGACCAGGGAATGGTATGCCAGCCGGCGGGCCATCTACGCCAGACTCCAGTCCAGGGTCCGCCACTGGTGACCGGATACAGTCTCGTTATTGCTTGTGCCTGGTGAGGGTGATGCCCAGCGCTGTGGACGCCACGAAATCGGACTTGGTGACGGCTGCCCTGGCGGCCAGGTTATGGACGGCGTCCCTGATGGCTTTCTGCCGGTCGTTCAGGTCCGGCGAGGAGAAGTCCCGATCGTGATGGTCGTCGTCCTCTGCCGCGTCATCCAGCAGGCCGAAGAAACCGTCCTGGAGGGTTTCCTCAAGAATCGACTGGGGGACATCGGTCTTGTTGTAGTAGCCGGGGATGGTGAAGTCCCAACCTTCTTCCTTTGCAGGACCCTCCTGCTCGGCACGCCGGCGGATCCGGTAGACCGTGGGCCTGCTCAGCCCGGTGCACACCATGACCTCCGTGTAGGATGCCCCCAGGTCGAAGGCCTTGACGATCAGCTCGTCGCGCCTTAGCTTGGCCTTGTCGATGTCCTCCGAAGAGTCCAGGAGCATCCCCCTGACCTCATCAAGGGTTTTTGGGTCGTGTTCCATGTACGTGTGGTCACTCATTGTTCCAGTCCTTCTTCCCGCAGCTCCAGGCCCCACCGGTCCAGCATGTCCAGGCTGCGCCGGCCTCCTTGCCTCCAGTCGGCCAGGTCGGTGATGAATGTCGCATAGTCCACGGCCATCCGCTTGTCTTTGAGCATGCCGGCTATCCTGCCGGCCGCGTGCATCGCTCCGTTGTCCATGAGCTGGCCGAACAGCAGGACGCTGATGGTGACCTGCTCGCCGGTCTGCCGACTTTCCTCCTGCTCCATCCGCTGCACCTGGGGGTCCATAAGGGGCCCGCCCTCCTCCACGGCCTGCAGAAGAGCCAGGTTCATGTCCCGCTGGCCCACATGGTAAGTGAGCATGCACAGGCCCTCCCGAACCGCCTGGATGCGCGCCTCGAGCAGGTCGGGCTCCCGGTCCATCCACTTGGGGTCGCCCTTGTACATCCAGAATGGGGTCCTCGCATCGTACTGGGTGCGGCACCGGCCCAGGTCCGCCGGCTCCAGGTAGATGCCCGTATCCTCTTTCGGGGCTCGTGCAGCCAGATCCGCCAACAGCTGGGTGACCATATCCCGCACCCAGCAGGCAAAGTCCGCGTGGTCTGTCATGCCCGTCAGTCCTCGCTCATCAGGGACAGGTAGAAAAGAGCCCCGGTGGTGCCGTACCCGTAACGGAGAGTGGCGTTGACGATGATCTGCGCCTCGCGCTGGGTCATACGCCCAGGCTGGCTGTGGTCCTTACGCCCCTGCACATAGAAGACATGGCCGGGAGCATAGGCATCAACCCCGCAGGAAAGTGTTGCGGTAAAGGGCTTAGCTGCGATGAAGCGGCCATCCTTGTCAAAGTAGACGCCATAGTCCTTCTGGGTGTCGTTGCACTTCCGGGCGATACGGCGGGCGACGGTGCCTACCTTGATGCCGTCCTTCTTGTCCTTGTCCACATCGTCTAAGACCTGGTTGACGGAAGGCTTGTTGGGCCTGGTGCAGTCTTCGTGCATAATGATCGCCTTAGCAGATCGTACGCCCCCTGGAGTGGCTGCTCCGTAGGGAGGCTTCTCTTTAACCGACACCTATAGTGTGTCACACTAATACACTATGTATCAAGATGAAACATTCTTGGGCGTGTCGCATCTTCTAGCGCAGGATATGCACCGTCTTCTTGCGGATGAGGGGCTTGTCGGCGGGGCCTTTGACAAAGGGCGGGATCCACTGCCGGCGGCGCAGGGCATGGCCTTTGCCGTAGGGCTGTTCGCGCCAGAAGCCGCGCACAATCCACCGGTGCGTGTACTCGCGGGTCTTCTCGCCCGGCTCGGGCTGGTCTCCTGGCCGGTGCATATTCTCCCGCAGGAGCACCATCTTCACCTGGGGGATCTCCGTCCGCTCGTACCTGGCGGGCACCCGGTCCAGAGGCGTGACCCTGGGGGCGCGGGTCTCGCTGATTGAGGGCTGCTGGCTGAGCGCCCAGGCGGCTTTGAGCACGTCCTCCAGGATGTCCGGCCTGCTGCCATGGGCGAAAGTCACATATCCGATGGGCAGCCTCGGATCGCACTCACTGACATAGGCCGGCTCCCTGCTGAACACCTCGGTGATCAGGGTGGTGCCCTGGCCGATGGCGTATCTGGTCCATGAGATGGCGTCGACGCTGCAGGACCGGCCGTCCGGATAATCCTGCAACCGGAAGGGCAGGCCGTCCTGGAAGACCATGAACCCCGTGCCGCTGGGCGGCTGCACGTCGGGAAGGTCGCCGGCCTCGGCGGTGTCGGCGGCCAGGGTAGCCATGTCCCGGCTCACCCACCAGATGGGCGAGGACCGCAAGGGCTCACCGATCCGCCATGAGTCGTCCGGGGGCAGGCCCTCGGCGATGGCTGTTCTCCGGCCCAGGTCGTTCTTCCAGTCGGCCAGCTTATCCCTGATGTAGGGCAGCCAGATGGGTGTGAGCTTCGGAGTGCTTCTTCTGCGGCTCATGACTGCTGGCTTCTGGGGCCTCTGGTCCGTCTGAGGCTGCCGTAGATAGTGCTGGCGGATACGTGGTACCGGGCGGCGAGCTCGTGGACGGTGGCCTTGCCCTGGTCGTAGAGGCTGGCGATCTTTTTGTCGTCGTCGGCATCGAGCCGTTTGGGGCGGCCTTGGCGGCCGTGCAGGGCCTGTCCTTGGTCGCGTTTCTGGCTTCGCGTCCTGGGTTGTAGGCGCCATTCGGTCTGGGGCAGGATGCGCAGGCCGGTGGCGCCGTCCCGGAGGATCCTGGGCTGGCGTTCCCATGTCCTCAGCAGGCGTTGCAGGCGCTGCTCGTCCTCGCCTGCTGCCATGGCCGAGGCGGCCAGGGCGGCGGCGTGCGGTGCCAGGCCCTCGGCCCCCTGGTCTTCGGGCTTCCAGACCCGCCAGGCATCGTCGGCTCCTTCGGCCGGCCGGGCCAAACGGCGGTGCAGGGTCATGTGGCTGAGCCCGGAGGCGGTTTCGAGACGCTCCCTGGATGCCCCTTCGTGCTCTCCGGCCCGGCACAGGCTGATCAGCAGTCCGGACAGGGTCTGGATGCAGGCCCTGGCGTCGAGCATGGCCGGCCTGGGGTCGGCCGTTTCGGGCCCGTCGGCAGTCTTGGCGCCGTCACGGAGCCGTTTGAGAGCGGCCTCGCTCATGCCGTAGGCGCGGGCCAGGCTTGCGGGGGTCCAGCCGTGGTTCATGGCTTCCTCGGCCGTGTCGTTCAGTTTCCGATTGCCGGCTTCGATGGCCTGGGCGACGTCCGTGAGCCGGGACAGCCCCGGCCCCAGGATGGCCTGGGACAGCCTTCCGTGCAGGATGTCCAGGGCCTGGGCCGGGCTTTGTCCGCCTCGAGGCAGGAAATTGCTGGGCTGGTCGGGAACCAGGCGGCTCTTGATGCGCCTGGCCATGTATTCCAGGATGCCCACCGGGTCGGCGCGGCCCTGGAGCAGCAGGCTCATGGCGTTCTGCATGTCCAGGGCTCCCTCGTCACGGGCGGCGGCCTTTACGGCGTTCAGACGGTCCGGGCCTCCTCCCTCCGGCCGGGCTCCGGCGGCGCGCATCATGCGGATCCGGTAATCGACCCATGCGTCGTCCATGTCCGTCAGGGCGCGGGCCGTGTCGGCCAGGATCCTGCCGCCCAGGGGGGTCAGCCAGTCCGGGATGATGGGTGTCGTGCGTGCTGCGATGTCAGTGATGCCGCTGGCCTGGCGGCCGTAGGAGACGGCCATCGTGTGCAGGGAGAGCCCCAGGTCGGCGCCGGCCGTGTCCAGGGCCTGCGCGTCCCATGTGATGCCGGCAGGGCACACGTCGGGTTTTTCGGCACTGGAGGGGATGATGCCGGTGATGGCGTGGGCCAGGGTCGGTTTCGGCCCGGAGGGGATGCCGGCAGGCCTGGGTGCGGATCCTTTGCGTGTGCGGGCCGCCCAACGGGCCATGGGCTCGATGCCGTGCAGGGTGGTCGGGTCGACGATGTCCCCGTAGGCGACGATGGCGCCGTCCACCCCGTCGGGGCCGCCTTGGAGGAGTATGCGCCGCCCGGTCCAGGTCAGGCAGTCGGCCGGCCCTTCGGGCCTGCGGCCCAGGACGGGTCCCGGCGACGGGGGCAGGGGACGTTCCCAGGCTGCCCGGTCGCCCTTCCTCCGGCATGGGGGCGCCCATCCCAGCAGGAGCGTGTGGTACAGGTCGGGGCCCTCCATCCAGGCCATGTCCAGCAGGCCGCACATCCCCTGGCCCGGCAGGCCGTGGGGCGGGTATTCGCGTCCGCTTCTGGCGCTGGGCGAACCGTCGGCGGCGGGCTTGATGCCGGCCGTGTCCCAGGCCTGGATCGACAGGAGCATGAGCGCCGCCCTGGCCGGATCCACGCCTTCCTCCGGGACGAAGACCTGCCCCGGCCCGATGCCCCGCGCCACCGGGTCGGCCAGCACCAGGGGCCGGGGGCCTTTCCTGGTGGCCAGCCCCGGATACTGGAGGAACGGCCGGTCCCGGCCGAACAGATCGAATCGGTCATGCCACCGGTCCAGGTAGGCGTCCACCAGGTCAGGGTCGAAGCCGTCCCGACCATACAGCCCGCGCCACTGCTTTACCGGGTCCTGGCCGGTTTCCGGGCCTGGAAGGATACGGTAGGCGATGGCCGTGAGCAGGCGCAGGACGGGCACCCGGTAGGCTGCCTCGCCCTCGTCCAGTCCCCGGATGCCGCCGGCCTCATGGAGCACCTTGCGGATCCCCCACTCATGATGCTTCCCGTCAGCGTCAGCGACCCCTATCCAGGGCTGGTCGATCAGATTGTATCCACCGGTCACCGTGCCTGCCCCTCCCCCAGCATGGCCAGCACGTCGCTGCGGTCCACGCCGGCCAGTTCCGCCAGCCGGCCCACGCTCATGCCGTCGTCGGCGGCGTGAACCATGGCCGCCCTCAGCTCACCGTCGGCGATGATCTCCTCCTTGCCGGCTTGGATCCTGCGCAGGGGCCTGAGCTCGCCGTTGACAGATGCCTCGTCGGCGTCGAGGGCGATGATGTCCGGATCGCCCGCCATGCGTTCGATGGCCCGTTCCTGGCTGTCCGTCACATGCGCTTCGTCCGCCTCCACGCCGTCGGCCCGGGCCGCCTGCTCCTGGAAGACCCTGGCCAGGCGCAATGCCGAAACCGGCGCCAGATCATGCCTGTCCGCCAGGTCCTCGGCCACCTGCCCTATCATCCTGCCTGCTGCCGTCATCATCGACTCCAATCCTCGGTCCAACTGATTACAATATCATTATACCACATTGAGCGGGAGAAGTGGTACATGTTTTATGAATTCCTGGCCATGGGACGACCGATAATGTTCGGTGAAAGTGGGAGAAGGAGGCATCCATGACGGATCAGCAGACCGTCGGCATTCCAAGCGGCAAAGCACCGAATGACGATACAGACGATGAACATAGACAACAACTTCAATGGACCCTTGAACAGACTCAGCTGAGGTGCGACGACCTCCAAGGTAAGCACGACAAACTGATGGATCTTGCCGCGCGCCTGCTGGGTCTCTGCGCTATATCCGGCTTCACCACCTTCTTATCGAAGTCCACTTGGCAAGATCTTATAGGAGCTGCCAGGTTCTATCTCAGATGGTCCGTTATCCTTTTGTTTGTCGCTGTGATTGCTGCCGTATTTGTGCTCATCTTCTTTTCAGTCAAGTCTTCGTTGAGGGACCAGAGGCTTCTGGATATTACGAAATTAGGACAGGAACAATCCACGGAAGAGAAAACGACCTGCCTCATTAAAACCCTAAGCGCTCAAATAGAGAGGTTGAGAAAGTCGAATTTTTATGCCTCATTTGCTGTTTACTTTATGTACGCAATCTATGCGATTTCCCTTGAATTGCTCGTTCTAATCATTCTTTCATATCATTGATCCTGCGGCCTCTAATTAAACGGTATGGTTTGCTGGTCGTAGTCAGGGCGTTATGCAAACGGTACGCTATGATGTTGGTTCTGGTCCTTCTGGCGGTCTAAGACCTTGTAGATGGTGCTTCGGCTGACGTTGAACCTGGCGGCTATCTCCTTGACGGTCACGGTCCTGGAGTCGTACAGCTGGCGCACCATGGCGACGTCCTTGTCGGAGAGCTTGTAGGGGCGGCCGCCTTTCCTGCCGCGCGCCCTGGCCGCTTTCAGGCCGGCCATGGTGCGTTCCCGGATCAGGTCCCGTTCGAACTGCGCCATGACGGCGAACATGTTGAAGACCATCACCCCGCCGGACGTGCTGGTGTCCATGTTCTCGGTCAGGCTGCGGAACCCCACCCCCTGTTTCCGGAACCGGTCCATCAGGCCGGCCAGGTTCTGCACGCTGCGGCCCAGCCTGTCCAGCTTCCATACCACCACCGTGTCGCCCTCGCGCAGCGCCTCCAGCATCCGATCCAATTGGGGGCGGCTGGCCTTGGCCCCGGAGGAATGATCGACGTAGATCCTCTCGCATCCAGCTTTCCTCAGCGCGTCGGTCTGCAGATCCTCGTTCTGTTCAAGCGTGCTCACCCTCGCATAGCCGATCAGCATGCGCCCTCCCCCCGGCCGGCCGACGGCGACGACGGCTTCGGCCGCCGCGCATGCGCCCTCCTCGGAAACTGACGGTGATAGGCCGGACGGGCATGGAGCGAACGGTTATAGACCGCCATATAAGTCTTCTTGTACGGGCCTTCCCTGGGAACGATGCGCTCGTTGATGATCTGCACCAGATAGTTGACCACCAGCACGGAAATAGCCACAGAGAAGATCAGCGAAAGATCCGCCTTCCCGAAGAATCCTTCGTTCCACAGGTTGACGAACAGCAGGAAGATAATGCCTATGACGGGATAAGGCGTGGTGCGGATCCACCATCTGCTCGGCCGCCCTCGCTCCAGACCGCTATAAGCGTCGTGGATATAGAGAAACAATGCCGTAATTTCAACCAGGAGAAGAAGCCCGAAACAGACGTATGGCAGTGTCGGCACCCCATTTGCGGGGGTGAGATTAGGAGTAAATTGCAAAAGGAAAACAGACATACAGCTGTAGTATGCCGCGTGAACAGACAGATAAGCTAGTATCTTGCCTTCACGCCGCTCACGCGGTGAGGGTGAGTGTCCTAATACACTAATGCAATAAAATATAATCCCGGAAAATAAAACCAAAAAAGAAAATAGACCCCAAAGTTCTGAATAGGCCGAATCAGCATTCCCAAAGGCCATTGACAATAGATGGACGGCACCGACGAAGCACAAGACCATCGACGCCATAAGCACGGATAATCCCCATCGTTTGCGCGTTTGATATGATGGCCTTCCCTTACTAAACGAATTTTTATGATCTTTGTTCCGCTTAAGCACGCGCACATCCTTGCTTAGTTGCTTCATGTTCACGCCCTGCCCTCGAATCGGTTTATCTTCCCATACGATTATCGTACATAGATTAAAGAACAAGTAAAACGACAAATACGCATCATTGAATCTTCGGATATGCAGGACAAGCCGAATGTATATTAAACGGTCGTTTACGAAACGACCCCGGCCTTATGGTCAAGGTCGGGGTCGGCAAATTCCAGCCATTGCTATCGATTGTCGGAATTTGATCCTGCTTTTATGCTGTGTCGCCTCTGTCTTATGGTTTCAGTCCTTGTTTGTTCCGAAGAATATACAGACCGTTGATGCGTGATGCTTTATGCCTAATGTTGGAGCCGCATGGGCTCGGCCTCGGCATCCCAGTCCTCGGTGGCCTTCCCCCAGAACTCTTTGTTATTTGCCAGCCGTTTATCTCGTTCGCTGACTACCTCCACCCTCTCCACGGTGTATCCGTAGCTGGTCTCCATCACCCGGTACAGGCCCTTCCCGTGCTTCCCAAGAGAGATCCGGTTGCGCGCATCCGTACTCACCAGAACCGGCTCTTGCATAGTCGCAGTCATCACAATCTCCTCGTGTGTTTTTCATCATTCGCTCTGCACGGTGTTGCCATGTGTCGGCATCGTGCTATTACTCATTGTAACAATTTGCTCTATGACACACAAGCAATATATTCATTATGGTTACACTTAATTAGATGTTACAATATGTTGATGTTACAAGTGCTCTAGTGTGACAAAGTGGTATAATGTACAGTATGATCACATTAACGAGGGTGCGCGCCACACAAAGAGCACAGAAACAGTACGAGTACTACTACGCCAATGACTATTACCTCGCCCAGGAGATGTACCGCGTCCTGGAGCTTCTCGATGAAGGGCCCATCAAATGGGCCCATGAGCAGCAGACCGAGAAGGGGCTCGCGCACTGGGTGCGGGTCGATTTGCCCGGAGCAGACAAGAAGTCGTACGGCATAGTCTGGAGGGAGATGGCCGACGGTACCGCCAAGGTCATGTACATCGGCCTGATCCCCTAGACAGGCGTCGCCACTTGCGATCCCGGCTCCGGCTGCCAGCGGGGCCGGAGCATGGACCACGCTTGCAGACCCGACCGTTCCCCCGCCGTTGATCAGGAAAAGGCCGCGGCCCTTTTCCGGGTCGCGGCCGGTTTCTTATGCTTTAGGACAATGGCATCCGGAAGCAGGTCAATCCCTTCATCGGGAATCCGCTAATCTTCTGCCCTTTCCTGCCCGTTCCTGGATGAAGTCCGCCAGGACGGAGCGAACCAGCGCCGAGGAGTTATGTAGGTTCTCCTCCTGGGCGATGTATTTCAGGGCTTCCTTCATGGCCGGCGTGACCTTCACGCGCAGTTCCACGTTGGCGGGTCGACGCTCCTCTTCGCGGGGCCGGCCTGCGAAGATGCCCATCAAATCCTTATCCGTCAGGGCTGGGGCACCGGGGTCCCTGTACACCGCAGTCCCCGGCGCGGGCTTCAGCTCGCCCCGGTCAGCCATTGCATCAAGCTCTTCGCTTGTATAGCTCACCTGCGTTTTCCTTTCTTATTTATCGGGAGACCGCCATCCCAGGCCAAACGGTCCGGGATGGTGGGTCCTTCAGCAATCCGCCGTCATCTGCGTTACAGCAAATGCCTCCACCTGTCGGTGACGGGCATGGCGTGGAATGCATGCAGAAAGCCGTCCGCACGCATGGCCACGATCACCTCGATGGCGTTATGGCGCGAGCCCCCTTCATGCCTGGGTCCGACGAAAGCGATTGTCGGCTGTCCGGGATTGCCCAGAGTTTGTTGGAAGCCGAAGGGGTGATGGACGGCGTATCTGATCTCCTCATCCTTCAGGCCATGCTTGCGTGCAGATTGATCGATCTTTACCAATGCCCCACTGCTCATTGTTGCTCCTAATCGGTTCATATTGCTGGCTCATGATGCATCCTCTATCTCCATCGTTTTTACCGTTTCAAGAGATTATTATAATTACTCCGTCAAAATACTCCGCTAATTCACTCCACAGCAGAATATTCTTTCCTGCTCTCTTTCCTCCGGATTGCTAAAGCCCGGACTCTCGGTTGCCGTGCTGTTTGGGAAAGCCGGTGAATTCCACCTTAAGTCGCGTTCTCCTGGTCAGTGAAATTCCTGAAAGTCTCTGCGCCAATGCGCATTGTCCTGTTCTTCTGCCGGCTTTGCCGTATCCCTTATCCCTTGTCTGCTTATATGGACGCCATGCGGTACCCTGCCATAAATAACTACATGACTATTTAACTGCATAGTTATCGCTAAATGTAATTATGTAGCTATGTTCTTATTTAGTCTGTTTCTCCAGGCTTTCCCTGACGAGGCGCGAGACTATTTTGCTCATGCTCTCCCCCGTCTCGATAGACTGCAATTTCAGCGCCTTGTGTATGCTCTTCGGGATCAGCAGGGTCGTGGTGACGGTTGGCTCCCTCTTCTCCTTCTTGCCCTGGTAATTGGTGTCTCCGATTCTCTGTTGCTTTCCGCCTGTAGCCAGCTTGACCATCGCGTCTCCTGAACTGAATATAGATATGGTTATTGATGTGCATGGATATGCAACTATGTACTTATGTACTTATGTAGTTAAGTGGTTATGCTGCTTCCACGGCCTGGATCAGCTCGCCTGTGAACTCGATGAACCCACTGTCCGAAGGTACCTGGTTGCTTCCTGCTCCTGCTCGGTGCGTGGACTCGCGTTCTGGTATGAGGGTGTCGAACCGGGGAAAACCCATCGCTTCGATCTCGCTGATGGTCTCCTTTGTGGTTTTCTGTCTGATGTTCGCGCAGTTGATGAGCACGGCGCGCGCCTTGGCGAAGCTCTTGAACGTCTCCCTGGTTCTTTTGCTGTCCAGGTGTCCAGGCCGGGTTACTATCACGATCACGTCTGAGACGTTTTCGACGGCGTCGCCCAGGGTGTTCTGCATCACCGGGGGAGTGTCGATCAGGATGTAGTCGTATCCCGCTGTGACTTCCTCCTCCCCAAGTTCCTCGATTTCCCCGATGGCGGCCGTCTCCACCCGGAAGGGCAGGGGGGTGCCCTTGCCGCGTGCCTTCTTCTGCCATTCCCAGCTGCCTCCGCTTGGGTCGGCGTCTTTCACCAGGACATTGAACCCTCTTTTGGCCAGAGAGAGGCCGGTGAGAATGGTTGCGGTCGTCTTTCCCACGCCGCCTTTGGTGTTTACGAAAGCAATGCGTTTCATACCTTGCTCCAATCGGAAATAGAATAGTTACATAATTAATTATATACAGCATTATGTAGTTATGCAACTATGCAGTAGGCATGTGTCTCCGGCATTACTTGTATGGTCGTTTCTAAAACGTAGCGCACCGAGAGGAATATGCCGACCGGTTGCTCGCTTCCCCTTCTCATGGATCCTCTGGCATCCCCGTTGATGATCTTCGTTGTGCATGAGCAAAGGGGTGGTGCGCTGTAGATGGTGCAGTGGCCGTGCCTTCTGGATTGTGGATAACTTTGATGCTGCATTTGCGATATAGGAGTTATCTAGAGTCTATAGCCACTATAGCTACTAGGTGTTTTGCTCAGCCCTACTGCCGCAAGGGTTTTCAGGTTTTGTGGTGTAGAACAACTACGTTGCCGGTGTAGAACAACTACGTTGCCGGTGTAGAACAACTACGTTGCCGGTGTAGAACAACTACGTTGGTCTGGTGTAGAACAACTACGTTGCCGGAGGGCTTTTGTATCGGTGAATGTGGATAACTTCGATGCATTTTGGGTGGTTCGCATCCTCCAGGCTCCTTTGGCTGGAGGATGGCGGCGGCTGCCTGTCGCGGCTGTAGGCGATGGGCCTTGGGTCCCGGCCCTGGTCTGATCAGTTGCCGGTCTTGCGTGGCTTGGGTTTGACGCTGAGATTGGATCTTTGCAGGATGATGCCTTCGCCTTTGACGACCTTGTAGTGCAGGCCTCCAGGCCATGGCTGGGAGATTTTCTTGAGGCTGTTCTTGAAGTATCTGGTGAATTCCTTGCGGTTCTTGTAGGTGCTGCCGAACTGCCTGCTGAGGCTGTCCCAGGTGATGATGCCCGTCTGCATGGCGTTTGAGTGGTTGAGCGCGTACAGGCGCCTGGACAGCCACATGTAGATGTCGATGATCTGGCCGCGGCTTGCCGGGTTCATCTGGACCAGGACTTCGAGCATGTCGTCGTCCAGGGGGATGCCGTGCCGCATCTGCTCCCAGGTTTCGCCGGTCAGCTGGAGGTAGCCGTTGGCGTGCGATTCGTCGCCGGGTTTCCTGCTCCAGGAGATGTAGCTTTCCTTCGAGATGGTCAGCGATTCCGTGTGGCGTGCGAACCGGTCCCTGGTGCTCAGGTCCTCGGTGATTTTGATTTGCATGGCGCTGACGGCATCGAGCTGGCGTCTGAACGCCTTGTAATCGCCCCCGGTGGGACTGCGCATGATGTGCAGTTGCTTCATGAGGTCGCCCAGGTTGTCGGGCAGGTAGATGGTCCTGGTAGGGTTGTCCGGATTGCGTTTGACTTGGGTGGTGATGTAGATCAGCAGCAGGCGGGCGTATTTGCCGTATGGCCACAGCGTGAGCAGTTTCCCGTCCAATGCGTATTGCTGCGGGGTGACCTGGTAGGTGAGTGTGCCGTTGACCCGTATCCAGGGCTCGGCCGTCTTCGGCTCCCGGTAGGGGAGTGAGAACCGGCAGAAGTCGGGCATGATGTACATCCGGCTCTGGGCGTTGAGCTGTTTCCATTGCGGCCCGTCTATGGGCTGCGGATTCTGATTGGCGAATTCTTCCATGAGGAGGTATACTCTCTAATGCGTATTTTTGTTCCCCGTTCTGTTTCCGGCAGGCGGGGATTTTTCTTACCGAATTCAGTATACCTATGCAGTGGCGGCTTTTGTCAAAAAAGGTGGAGTCTGAGGCTTCCGCTAATCACGGCTTTGTGGCTTGCGGGGAGAGCTGGCGTTAATTGACTTGATGGTGTTCATATAGGTTTCTGCCGCTGTGGTCATTTCATCCATGAATGTGCCCAACGCATCGTATTCCTCGTCGGACATGGCTGCCTCCATACCGTCGGCCTCTTTCGACTGTTTGATGATCTTGAAGGTCTCCGTTGATGGGTTCTTGCCGAACAGGCCGCAGATTCTGATGAACTGGCTCAGCGTGAATGGACTGTTGCGCATGTGGAGCACATTATGCGTCCTGCTGTACGAAGAGTCGATAACCGCCGCTATATCGTCCGTGGTGATCCGATTGCCAGTCTCGTCTATCCACTTACGGATGGTCTGCACCATGAGCTTATCGGAATGACCCCAGGCCTGTTTTGCGTTCGGTTTCATCCAGACAATTCTACGCAGGGTCGCCCTCAACCTGGTTCTTATTATAATGCAAAATAACATATAATTTTGCATTATAGTACAAAATGGAGTCGAAAAAATGATACACTTTCGGGTATCAGCGCTTCAATGGCCGGTTGCGTTGTGTAAGGAGGAAAGCCGATTGCAGTAGTTATCCAGAGTCATTCAGATGGTGGTAGAGGAAACCCTCCCGGCATAACCGGGAGGGGTGTGCAGCGCAGCAAGTCCAGACGGGAAGCATCATTCGCCAAGGATGCTTCCCAGGACTAGCCGCATAACCAAAGGTAAGAAAGGTGGCACTGCACACCTGTTTAATCTACCACCGCCTCCAAATGTTCGATAGGGGTATAGAGAAGAGGGAAATTTCATGGAGGACCATGATAACGAGGGGACCATGGACCTGCAGAGCGTGTCCGATCCCGTGGAGGACGAGGATTCGCTCCCGCCGGCAATTGTGCCGGAGGATGGGGGAGACCCTTCGGACGGGAAGCAGCGTCCGAAGTGGCTGGTTCCGGTGATTGCCGCTGTCGTGGTGGTTGTCGTGGCTGTGGCTGGCCTTGTGGGCTGGCGCGTGTTTGAGTCCCGCCGGCATGATGCGGCGCTGGACTCCTGCAGCCGGGCGGTGAAGGCCGTGCAGGCGAAGACCGGTTCGGGCCGTATGGCGCGATACCGCGAGGCGGCCGGCATCAAGGCGGACCAGGTCAAGGATGCGAAGACCGTGCTGGCCATGGCTCGCAGCGTGAAGGACGCTGAGGGCTTCAAACGGCAGACCGTGCAGTGCAAGGCTTCCATGTCCACTGCTGATCTGAATGCGGAGGCCGGCAAGGCCAGGAGGATCGACGGCAGATTCGCTGTTGTGGCGAAGTCGGCCAAGGCGGTTTTGGCTTCCCGGGATGCGAAGGTCCTGGATGATGCGAAGACTGCTCTGGACGGGAAGAAGGGCGAAGCGTCGAAGCTGCTGGCCGATTCTGACGGGAAGGTGGCCGACAACGCCACCCGTGACGGCCTGCAGAAGGCCATCGACCAGGCCGGCCGGGTCAGGTCCGGCAAGGCGAAGGCCTACCAGGATGCGGTGGACGCCCTGCAGGCGGCCATCGATCAGGTGAACGCCTCCGTGCAGGCCAAGAGCCAGGCCGACCAGCAGGCCGCAGCACAAGCAGCACAAGCCCAGGCCGCCCAGCAGGCTCAGGCGGCCCAGCAGGCCGCATCCTCCAACAACAGCCGAGGCGGCTACACGCCCACCTATCGGCCGTCCGTCAACAGAGGAGGCGGCGGCTACGCGCCAGCACCCGCGCCGGCAGCACCATCCGCACCACAAGGCGGCAACAGCAGCAGTGGAGGCTTTGATTGGAACCAGTGGCTGCAAACTCAAAAGCCGTATGGGGAAGCCTGTAATTCAGCTGGCGTATGTGGCATCGGCTGAATAATTAAAAGAATTTGCCAGCGGGACCGGTTGCTTGGTAGGTCTCCTATCCCGCTGGCTTACTTGTGGGCGGCCATATTGGCCGTCCCCTTCATGATAGTGGAAGGGAAACATAAATGATGACACCAGGAAAGATCGGACGCTGGGCGCGCCGGCTCCTGCGCCTGGGATCCGGATGGGCGGGCAAGGCGGTGGCCATAGCCGCCGCTGGAGCCACGCTGATGATCGGCCTCCCTCCGGCGTTCGCCGGCGGCGGCGCCGGCAGTTCGGACGGCGGCGGCGGCGGAGTCATGGCCACGCAAGTGAGTTGGGCCTATAAGGATGCCAATGACGGCGCATTCGGTTCCTCGACCGATTTCAACAGCATCTACGGTGCTTTTTCGACGATGGGGGTGTCCATGCTGCCCGGCGGCGTGGGCCACGCGCAGAAGGCTTTGACCGAGGCCACGAGGCGCACCCCGACCAGTACGGCCAGGCCCAATGCCGCGTGACCGGCGTGGGCGTCATGACCGGACACAACAAGCAGTTCAGCGGCGAAGCCCACCATCTGAAAAACGACTGGCTGCAAGCATGGGCTGAAGGCCCTGCCAAGGGCATATACAGCAACCGTGGCGTACCGTATAACACTGATTTACCTTTCGAGGATCAGCCCGATACGACGATTAATTCGCTTGTTGATCAGTACACTCGTGATTCGACGAGCATGGTGGTTATTGCTCTGAATCAGTATGAGCCGAAGCCTGCGAATTATCGTCTCCAGGTGTCCACGGATCAGCAGTCGCCGGCGGCCATGGTGGTTGGTGCGACCAATGAGGTCCAGGATGTGATCCACACGGATGCTTCGGGCTCCCCGATCCGGGAGAACGTGAATGCAACGGTGGTCATGCATTATGATGGCCAGCCTGACGGGTATGTGGGCGCGAAGCAGGCGGTGAAGAACGTCACCCTGCCCAACCAGGGCGATACGCGGGTCGGGTTCACCCCGGCCGATTTCGGGCTGGCTCATTGGCAGGAGGGCCAGTATTGGTTCGATGTGCAGGTGTCGAAGCAGGGTCGCATGGATGGGGCGGTGGATACCCCGGACCGTGACCCGCGTGAGGTGTTCAGCGTCTCGTCAGTCCCCCCGCCCGCTCCGGTGAAGAAGATCCAGAAGGGCACTTCGGCCGACCGGATGGTCAATCGCACGACGATCACGACCGGCACGGGCCGTGGCGGCTATGAGCTGCATTTCCGTGAGCGTATTGAACCGTATGGTGTCTCGTATTCGGTTGAGAACATCAAGCTGCGGGATCTGACCGACGGCCGGGATGTGGCCGGAGAGTTCAAAGTTGTCTGGGATCAGGCCACAGGCCTGCTGACGGCGGACCGGAACCCCGACAAGGGGGAGATGCCGCTGGAGCACCAGTATCAGCTTTCGTTTGACGTGCGGGTGTCGAAGCCTGATTTCAGCAAGATTCGTGATCATGCGACGGTGGGTTGGAACAAGCGGCCGGCCGTGGACACGGGGGCCAAGGAGTTCCCGACGTGGCGCCCCCAGCCTGACAAGTCCTGGATCAAGCAGGACCAGGCGACGGGCAAGTGGGCGGCGGTCATCGACCCGTCCCGCACGAACACGTCCGGCGCGGATAACGCGAAGTTCCTTGATGGCGACAAGGTGGCGTCAGTGGTGAACGCCACGGTGGCGGCCGATCTGATTGAGGCGCCCGCCCGGTTCGAGATCGGGGACGACTGGTCACGCGCGTCCTACATCTTCAAGGCGGACGACGTGTCGAAGATCCGCGTCTACCAGGCCAAGGCCGGCACTGACCGTGCTTCCTCGGTCAGCGACATCGCCAACCGTGGCAAGGATGTGACCGGCCAGTTCGACATCACCATGAAAGGCACGCATGCCGTGGCCAAGGCCAAGCCGGCTTATCTGCGTGGTCTGAAGGGCATGGCGGACCCCCTGCAGGTGACGATGCTTGTTCCCGGGTCGATCAGCTTCGTCCGTGGCAAGGGTGCGGCCCAGGTGCGCAAGGACTTCGGCAAGAAGCCCGGCGACGAGCTGACCTTCTGCAAGGAGCCCGGTGCGGCCGGCGCGGACCTGACCAACAGCGCCTACGAGCAGGTCAACACCCATAAGGTGGCCACCAACGAGCCGAAGATCTGCGGGTACGTGCCGCCGGTGAAGAAGGACGTGGTGTCCGAGGCCAGCCAGGGCGGCGACCAGGACAGCGTGGACGGCAAGGTCGTCTACCCCGGCCAGAAGGTCGAATACCAGCTGACCACCCAGCCCCAGCTGCCTGACCTGCTGGCCTACCAGGGGGAGCGGGTGATTTTCACCGACACCTATGACCAGTGGCTGAACGTGGACAAGCAGACCCTGGAGCTGATGGATCTGAACACGGGCCGGGTGATCCCCAAGAGCCGGTACACCACGAAGTGGGACGACGGGCATCACCTGGTGCAGGTCGTCTTCACCGACGCCGACCTGATCGGCCAGTGGCGGGCGGCCCGGAACCCGCGCATCCAGCTGCGGTTCGAGGGCACCGTCGACGGGAAGGCCCCTGCCGGGCACAAGGTGAACAACCAGTGGATGCTGACCCTGAACAACAGCCTGACCCCCAGCAATGAGGTGTTCAACACCCCGCCGGACTTCAACCCCCTCAAGAAGGACGTCAGCTCGAAGGACCAGAGCGTCAGCATCGACGGGAAGACCCTCCTGCTGGGCGACACCGGCTACTACCGGGTCACCCTGGACGCCAGGCAGACCAACCAGGCGTACGCCGTGTGGCGGCTGGGCCTGGTGGACGATTTCGACGACGAGTACCTGTCCATCGACCCCTCGCGGATCGAGGTGCAGGGGTCGGACGGCAAGGACTACACCAAGGCGTTCAACATTCAGGTCAGGGACGGCGTGGTCTACGCGTTCGCCAGGACCGTGGACACCAGGGTGCCGGCGACCGGGGAGACCCTCAAGGGCGACCCGCAGCCTGCCGACCTGGCCGCCTACGCCGCCGCCAAGGGCCACGACCCGCTGCGCGAGCCCGCCATCGACCAGGGCCTGCTGGGCCGCTCCTATGATCTGGTGCTGCCCTACAAGGTGATCAAGGTCAAGGACGGCTACGTGGTGAAGAACAAGGCCACGCAGATCATCAACGACCTGCGCAAGGACACCAACCAGGTGAGCAACCCGCTCAAGCCGCTCAACCCGAGCAAGGATGTGGTGGTCAAGGTCAACGGGGAGAGCACGAACGGCAAGAGCGTGTACAAGGACCGGCTCTTCCTCTACCAGCTTGACAGCAGCATTCTGCCGGCCAACCGGGCATACGCCCAGGCCGACCGGTGGTTGATCGAGGACCAGCTGGACCCGAAGATCGACCAGTACACGGGCCAGTGGGCCGTGTACGCCACCCGCGACCTGTACAAGGACGGGAAGGTGCTGGCCGGCAAGGGCGACCGGATCGCCGGCTCCGGGTTCGATTCCTCGAAGCTGGGCAAGCTGTTCACCCTGGAGCAGGACCGGTCGGGCAAGGTGACCATCCAGGCCACGCCCGCCTACCTGGCGCTGGTGTCCGCGTCCGGCGACCGTGAGGCCGGCTGGCGCGCCTACATCCAGTGCAAGCGTCTGGCTGTCACCAAGCGCCACGAGAACCGTTTCACCGAGTACTACAACGACAAGGTGAACCCCTCGAACGTGGTGTGGACCCGCACCCCGGACATGACCCCCAGGCTGAGGATCGTCAAGTTCGACACCAGGAGCGGCCTGCCCCAGGGGGATCGCAACGACCCCAAGGAGGCCCTGACGGTGGAGGGCGACACCGATATCACGGTGCGCATCTACAACGATTCGGGCACCGATCCGGGCACGGGCCGGGGCTACGTGTTCCTGGGCCGGGACCTGAAGCTGGAGGACAGGACCGTGGCCGGCGACGGCCAGGTCGTGGACTGGAAGTACCCGGACGGCTGGGCCGACTACCAGCTCAAGCCCGGCAAGCATGTGGATGTGCATGGCACCCTCAAGGGCGTCACGGAGCACCACACCAACCGGGCCAAGGTCACCGGCCGGCCGCTGGCGCCCTGCGTGGTCCCCGGCGACGACAAGCCCTTCGACCCGAAGGATCCCGACGCCAAGCCCGGCCGGGAGACGCCCAAGGATGCGGTCATGGTCGACGGGGTGGCCCTGTGCGGGGACACCACGGTGGAGTCCAACACGGACGACTGGAACGGCATCAGACCGGCCCTGCCTGTGACCGGCTCCCAGGTCGCCGTGGTGCTTCTGGCTGCCGGGCTTCTGATCCTGGGGGGCTTCGTGTCCTTCCAGGGCGGGCGGTGGATGCGCCGCCGGCATGCGGAGAACCATGAGGCTGCCCTGGCGTTCAGCGAGCAGGTCATGGCCCAGGCCGGAGCGCCGGAGCCTGACGACCCGCGTGACGAGCAGCCCCGCTGACGGTATATGAGCCGCACCCATGCAAAGGGGTGCGGCCCCTTCCTTGCAATGCTTCCCTGCCGGGCTTCTTTGGCGGCCGTCTGCCTCTTTGGTTGCCTCTGTTTTCTCGGCCTGGCTGGGTGGTCGTCCCTGACATGGGATGATTCGGATGCAGTGGCGGGCGGGCTGCCTTCCCGCCGCCGGCTGCATCGTCAATACTCCGGTCCTGCAAAGGATCGGCAATGATTCTTCCCGTCGGTGTTCTGGCAGACGCGGCGGGATGTGCGGCAGAGGAACCGATTGTTCCCCCTTCTTGATTCCTCAGCCGTTTCAGCGTCACGGTTCATCGTGGCGGCAAAGCCGGGGCGGTTTCCCCTTACCGCCCCGGCTTATTACTTTGTGGGTGTCATGGCGTTATTACAGGTGGTCGGGCAGCGAGTTGTCGTCGCTGGTGGCCGGGGGCACGCTCCATCCGCCCTGCGGGGCTGCCGGGCGGCTGGTCGGCGGCGAGGCCGGCCTGCCGGAGACGTGTGGCTGGCCGGCGTTTGGCTGGCGTTGGGCGGTGCCTTGCCGTTGCGCCGGCTGCTGGGCCGCTTGGGCCTGCTGGGCTTGTGCTGCTTGTGCTGCGGCCTGCTGGTCGGCCTGGCTCTTGGCCTGCACGGAGGCGTTCACCTGATCGATGGCCGCCTGCAGGGCGTCCGCCGCATCCTGGTAGGCCTTCGCCTTGCCGGACCTGACCCGGCCGGCCTGGTCGATGGCCTTCTGCAGGCCGTCACGGGTGGCGTTGTCGGCCACCTTCCCGTCAGAATCGGCCAGCAGCTTCGACGCTTCGCCCTTCTTCCCGTCCAAAGCCGCCTTCGCATCATCCAGGACCTTCGCATCCCGGGAAGCCAAAACCGCCTTGGCCGACTTCGCCACAGACGCATAGAGCTTTTCCCGGTCGCCTATGGATCGGCGCATGCTGGCTGTAGCCTGGCCGAGTCCGGCTTCCGTGTCCTGGGGGTTGCAGTTTTTCAGCGGGGTCCTGCCGTCTATGGACTCCATGAGACGGTGCAGGGCCCGGACGGTGGACGGGTCTTTGACCTGTTCGGCGGTCACGCCCAGTGCTGATGCGTATTCCGTTCTCAGGGTCCGGCCGAACGTTTGTGCAGTGTCTTTTCTGGCTTGCATGCAGGTCTGGTAGGCCTGCGTTCTGGCGGTTTCCTGCCCTCTTTCGATCATGCGGTGAATGCCTATGCCCGCGCCGGCCAGGATGGCGACCGTGAGCAGCGCGGCACCGGCTTTCCGGATGGTCCGGCCGGTGTCCGTGTTCCTCTTGCCGTCCGGTTCGGCCTGCATTTCCGGGGGCAGGGACGCCGGGCTGTTTTCCCGGCCGTCGTCCTGTTCCTCGGCGTCTTCGATTGCTCCGTCGGGGTATACGAGGATGGCCCGGCCCCCGTCGGGATCCGTGATGGTGGCCTTGATGGTCGTGCGCCTGAGCTTGGCGGTCAGGACCAGCCTTTTTCTTATGGCCTCCTGGCTTTCCTCCGGGGTTTCTCCTGCTGATATGCTCAGACGGTTTCCGTCGATGGCCAGGGTGGCCTGTCGGCCGGACATGGTCACTTCGGCCGGGATGAAGCGTTCTTCCGTGTTCTTTCTCATGACTCCGGCTCCCTGGTGATGGATCCTTCCACCTGCCATTCGCCTCCTGGCCCTTGTATGAGTTTCATGTCGTCGGTGCCGGTGACCGGCGTCCGGTCCCTGCCGATTCTGCGGTGCAGCGCCATGCGCCAGTTGAGCGTGATGATGTCGGTTCCGGGCTGGTCGGGTTTGCCTTCTCGCCCGGTGAAGGTGATGCTGGCGCTTGTCCAGGTTTTGTAGGGTTTCTCGTTGGCTATGAGCGCCTGCCCTTTGGCCTGGTCGGGGTCTATGGGTTCGAGGGACTGCTTGAAGGCGGCTGATCCGTAGATTCCTGCGCGTTTGAGCGCATAGTCCTCCGTGCGGTCGATGGTGCTGTCCCATGTGTATTTGGTGACGGTGTAGGCCTTGGCCACGGCCATCGCGTCGGTTTTGTCGACTTTGGCGGGGTCGGGCAGTGTTGACAGCCAGGGGACTTTATCTGCCCAGGGCTGTCCCTGGGGCGCCGGTCGCGTTGTGGGGGCGGTGGGGGCTTCCGATGTCCGGGCCGGCGGGGTTGCCGGCCTGCCGGACCCGCAGCCTGTGAGCATGACCGTCAGCGCTGCTATGGCGATTAGCTTGCGTGATTGCATGGTGTTCGTCTTTCGTCAGTAGATGTAGGTTATGCCGGCGGCGTTGGCCTGGAGCTGGGCTGCCGAATAGGTTGTCACGATGGGGGCGGGCAGGCTTGCTCCTGATTCGGAAATCATGATGCTGCCGTCCTGGTTGATCTGTTCGACGATGGCCACATGCCCGCAGTACCCGTCGGAGC